>NZ_JAPEOZ010000002.1 GCF_026340655.1 Streptomyces sp. NBC_01275
CCTCCGTCTGGAGGCCCTCGGGCAGGGCGACCTCGGCGAACACCTCCTCGCCCCGCCGCCAGACGGACCGCGGCCCCTGGAAGGCGGGCCCGTACGCGATGCCGTGGCGGGCGGCCCGGTCGTGGAAGTCGTGCACGGGGACGGGCTCCGCGCCGGGTGGCGGCCAGGTCACGAGGTCGGCGGTCGCGGGGGGAACGGTGTCGTCGGCGGCCGCGGTCAGGGTTCCGGTCGCGTGCCGGGTCCAGTCGTCGTCCGGGCCGGGGCGCGCGGAGAGGGTCAGGCGACGCCGGCCCTCCGCGTCCGGGGCGGTGACGTGCAGCCGGACCGCGCGCCCGGTACGGTCGCCGTCGCGCGGAGCGGGCAGCTCCAGCGGGGTGTGCAGGGCCAGTTCGGCGATCCGCGCGCAGCCGACGCGCGCACCGGCCCAGCGAGCCAGTTCCACCAGCGCCGTACCCGGCACCAGCACCCGTCCGGCGACCGTGTGGTCCGCCAGCCACGGGTGGGTGGCCGTCGACAGCCGCCCGGTGAACAACAGGCCGCCGTCGTCCGGGAGTTCCACACACGCGCCGAGCAGCGGATGACCGGCGGGCGCGAGTCCGGCGGCCGTCGGGTCGACGGTACGGGGACCGTCGTCGAGCCAGTACCGGCGACGGCGGAAGGCGTACGTCGGCAGGTCGACCGGCGGCGGACCCTCCGGCCCCGGCGCGGGGAAGGCCGCCGCCCAGGTCACGGTCGCGTCGCTCACATGCAGTCGGGCCAGCGCGGCCCACAGCGCATGCCCGTCCTCGTCCTCGTGACCGCCGCCGACGGGGGAGGCGACGACCGGAACCGCTCTCTCCGCCACACCGGCCGTGAGCCGCGGGGCGATCGACCCCGCGACGCCCACCTCCACGAAGAGGCCGTGGCCGCGGTCCGTCAACTCGCCCACGACCCGCTCCAGTTCACCCGGATCGGCGGCGGACGCCGTCAGGAACGGGACCCGGGCGGTACCCGCCTGCGCCGACGCCCCGCCGTCGTACGCCGTCACCGCACGGGCCGCCTCCTTCAAGGTCGCCGCGCCCGCGACGCAGGCCGCGGCGAGCACCGCGACATCGCCCATGGCGTTCCCGTCCCTGTCCCTGTTCCCGTTCCCGTTCCCGTTCCCGCTCTCGCCCTCGTCGTCGCCGTCCGTCGTGCCGACGACCGCCGCAGCGCGGACCCCGAACGCCTCCCACAGCCCGCCGAGCGCCACCAACACCGCCCAGCGCGCGGCCCGTTCGCCGACGGCGTCCCGGTCGGCCGCCGAGGTCGGGCGCAGCACGTCGCGCAGCGGCCGGTCGGTGAACGCGCGGAGCGCCTCCTCGCAGAGGTCCAGCCGCTCGGCGAACACCGGAGACGTCTCGGCGAGCCGTGCCGCCCAGCCGAGGTCCGCACCCAGGCCCCGGGCGGTGAACACGAGGACGGCCCGGGCGTCGGCGGCGACACGGCCGTACGCCAGGCCGGGAGAGTCAGGGGAGCTGGGCGAGCTGAGGGAGTCGGATCCCGTGGCCAGGGCCGTCAACCCGGTGAGCAGCTCGGCGCGGTCGGCGCCGAGCACCACCGCACGATGCTCGAACACCGACCTGCCGCGGGCCAGCGCGGCGCCCACCGCGTCGACCGACACCTCAGGGCGGTCCGCCAGATGCGCCGCCAGCCGCTGCGCCTGGGCGCGCAGCGCGTCCTCCGTACGACCGGACAGGACCCAGGGCACGACGACGCCACCGCAGCGGAGCTGAGCGCCGGGCGCGGGATCGCCCTGCTCCAGCACCACATGGGCGTTGGTCCCGCTGACCCCGAAGGACGACACCCCCGCACGCCGGGGCCGGTCGCCGACCGGCCACTCCCGCCGCTCGGTCAGCAGCTCCACCACGCCCGTCGGCCAGTCCACATGCGGGTTCGGCGCGTCCACGTGCAGAGTGCGGGGCAGCACCCCGTGCGCCATGGCCTGCACCATCTTGATGACCCCGGCGACCCCGGCGGCGGCCTGCGCGTGCCCGATGTTCGACTTCACCGAGCCCAGCCACAGGGGGCGTCCGGCCGGGCGGTCGCGGCCGTAGGCGTCGATGAGGGCCTGGGCCTCGATCGGGTCGCCCAGCCTGGTGCCGGTGCCGTGCGCCTCCACCGCGTCCACGTCCGCCCCGGACAGCCCCGCCCGGTCCAGCGCCTGCCGGATCACCCGGCGCTGCGCCGGACCGCTCGGCGCGGTCAGCCCACTGCTGGCGCCGTCCTGGTTGACGGCGCTGCCCCGGACCACGGCCAGCACGCGCCGCCCATGGCGACGGGCGTCCGACAGCCGCTCCAGCAGCAGCATCCCGACGCCCTCGCCGAGCGCCGTGCCGTCGGCCCCGGCCGCGAACGCCTTGACCCTGCCGTCCGGCGCGAGACCGCGCTGCCGGCTGAACTCCACCAGCGCCAACGGCGAGGCCATCACCGTCACACCGCCGGCCAGCGCCAGCTCGCACTCACCGGCCCGCAGCGCCAGCGCGGCCTCGTGCAGCGCCACCAGCGAGGACGAACAGGCCGTGTCCAGACTGACCGCCGGCCCCTCCAGGCCGAGCGTGTACGCGACCCGGCCCGACGCGACACTCGCCGTGCTGCCGTTGCCGAGGTACCCCTCGAACTCGCCCGGCGCGTTGCGCAGCCGGCCCGCGTACTCCTGATGGATCACCCCCGCGAAGACCCCGGTACGGCTGCCGCGCAACGTCGTCGGGTCGATGCCCGCGCGCTCGACCGCCTCCCAGGACGTCTCGAGGAGCAGCCGCTGCTGCGGGTCGGTCGCCAGGGCCTCCCGGGCGCTCATCCCGAAGAATCCGGGGTCGAAGGCGGCCGGGTCGTCGAGGAAGCCGCCCTCGCGCACGGTGACCTTCCCGGTGCGGGCCGGATTCGGGTCGTACAGGTCCTCGTCCCAGCCGCGGTCGGCCGGCAGCGGCGCGATGACGTCCCGGCCCTCGGAGACCAGCCGCCACAACTCCTCGGGGGAGGCGACCCCGCCCGGGTAGCGGCAGGCCATGCCGACGATCGCGATCGGCTCACGCGCCGCCGCCTCGGCCTCCCGCAGCCGCTGCCGGGTCCTGCGCAGGTCCGCGGTCAGCCGCTTCAGTACGTCGACGACCTTCGCCTCGCTCGTCATGGTTGCGTCAGCCTTCTTCCGTACGTCAGGGGTGTGCGCGTCGTCGGCCGGTCGAGGCATGTCAGGACTTCCGCAGTTCGTCGTCGACGATGGTGAGGATGTCGTCGAGGGACACGTCGTCGAACTCGCTCTCGAACCCGCCGAACCCGTCCTGCCGCCGGTCCGTTGCGACCACGGCGGACTCCTCCCGGAGGGCGCCGGACGGGGCCAGCCGGTCGAGCAGTCCGCGCAGCCGCGTCGCCACCCGCTCCCGGTCCGCAGCCGAGTCCCCGCCGACGGCGTCCGCCAGCAGCCCGGAGGCGAGGAGCCCGGCCTCCAGAGCGTCCACGGTCTCCAGAGCGTCCACGGCCTCCAGACCGGACGCGGCCTCCAGGCCGGCATGGGTGGGCTGTTCGCTGTCCTGAGTGCCGTCCGCGCTCTCCGCGCTCTCCGCGCTCTCAGCGTTCTTCGTGTCCTCGGCGGCGCTCAGCAGTTCGTCCAGGTGAGCGGCGACAGCCGTCGAGGTGGGGTGGTCGAAGACCAGCGTCGCGGGAAGGCGCAGTCCGGTGGCCGTGTTGAGCAGGTTGCGCAGTTCCACCGCGCGCAGCGAGTCGAAGCCCGCGTCGAGGAAACCGCGTTCGGGCTCGACGGCGTCGGCGGAGGCGTGCCCCAGCACCGTCGCCACCTTCGTCCGCACCAACTCCTCCAGGACATGGGCCCGTTCACCGGCGGTCAGTCCGGCGAGCGAGAGACCCGGGCGCGCCGTGCCGGCACCGGCATCGGCGGGCGCCTCGGCGGTT
The DNA here is from genome assembly GCF_026340655.1 of Streptomyces sp. NBC_01275. Taxonomy (NCBI): domain Bacteria; kingdom Bacillati; phylum Actinomycetota; class Actinomycetes; order Kitasatosporales; family Streptomycetaceae; genus Streptomyces; species Streptomyces sp. NBC_01275. The sequence goes on from NZ_JAPEOZ010000002.1 coordinate 3,928, forward strand.
CCGGCCGCTGCCCGCGGCAGCTCCGCCCGGGGGGCCAACTCCCGCAGCAGCGGCCGGTTTCCGGCCTCCCCACGCAGCGCGGGCAGGTCCAGCCGGACCGGCACGACCAGGGCGCGCTCCTGCCCGAGCGCCCGGTCGAAGAGCGCCAGCCCGTCCTCGGTCGACAGAGGCAGCACCCCGGCCCGCCGCATCCGCGCCAGATCGGCGGGCGTCAGCCCGCCGGTCAGCCCGCTGGCCTCCTCCCACAGCCCCCAGGCCAGCGACACCGCGGGCAGCCCCAGTGCCCGGCGGTGCGCGGCGAGGGCGTCCAGGTAGGCGTTGGCCGCCGCGTAGTTGCCCTGTCCGGCGGTGCCGAGCAGCCCACCCGCGGCAGAGAAGAGGACGAAGGCCTTGAGGGGGTGGCGGCGGTCTCGGGTGAGGTGGTGGAGGTGCCAGGCCGCGTCGGCCTTGGGCCGCATGACGGTGCTGATGTGGTGCGGGGTGAGGGTGTCGAGGGTGGCGTCGTCGAGGGCGCCGGCGGTGTGGACGACGGCGGTGAGGGGGCGGTCCCCGGGGATGCCGGCGAGTGCCTCGGCGAGCGACGCCGGGTCGGAGACATCACAGGCGGTTACGGCGACGGAGGCCCCGAGGTCTTCGAGATCGGCGCGGAGTCGGTCGGCGCCGGGGGCGTTCACCCCCTGTCGGCTGAGGAGTTGAAGATGGCGTACGCCGTGCTGGGCGACGAGATGCCGGGCGACGAGCGAGCCGAGGGTGCCGGTGCCACCGGTGATCAACACCGTGCCCTCCGGATCCCACGGTGCGGCCCGGCCCGCCGAGGCCGCCTGACTCGCCGAGGCCGCCCGTGGCCGGGTGAGCCGGGGTACGAGGAGCCGACCGCCGCGCACGGCGTACTGCTCCTCCCCGCCGTCTCCCGGTCCGACCGCCGCGACCAGCGTGCGTACGGCGTCCGGCTCGTCCACGTCGGCGACCACCACCCGGCCGGGGTGCTCGGCCTGCGCGGAGCGCACCAGCCCCCGAACGGCAGCCGACGCCAGGTCGGAGACGTTCTCGCCGTCCTCGACGGCCACCGCGCCCCGGGTGACCAGCACCAGACGGCTCTCGGCGAACCGGTCGTCGGCCAGCCACTCCCGCAGCGACTCCAGTGCCCGGAACACCGACGCCCCGGCAGCCTCTCCGGTCGGCGAGGCCTCGTCCGGCCGGGCCCAGGGGAGGACCACCACCTCGGGCGGCGCCCCCGTGAGCGCCCCGAACCCGGCGGCGACCGGCGTACCGAGCGCCGTGCCCAGCCCGAGCGGGTCCGGGCCGACGACGGCCGCCCGGACGACCGGCGTCGTGCCCGCCCCGGGCGGAACCGGCGTCCACGTCACCTCGAACAGCGCGTCCGCCGCCGTGGCCGCCCTGCTCGCGGCGGCCAACTGCTCCCGCGTCACCGGGCGCACGGCCAGGGAGGACACCGTCGCCACGGGTACGCCGTCCTGGTCGGCCACGGTCAGCGTGAGGGCTTCCGGCCCCTGGGGCGTCAGGTGTACGCGCAGGGCGGTGGCGCCGGTGGCGTGCAGGGTGACGCCGTTCCAGGCGAACGGCAGCCGTACGTCGTCGAAGTCGTCGTCGATGCCGTCGACGAGGCTGGTGTGCAGGGCCGCGTCGAGCAGCGCGGGGTGCAGACCGTACCGGTCGGCGGTGTCCTGCTCGCCCGGCGCGAGCCGTACCTCGGCGAACAGCTCCTCGCCGCGCCGCCAGACCGCGTGCAGGCCCTGGAAGGCGGGGCCGTAGCCGAGGCCCTGTTCGGCGAGCCGGGAGTACAGGCCGGTGAGGTCGACGGGGTGGGCGCCGGCGGGTGGCCAGGCGGTCAGGTCCCAGTCGGGCCGGGGAGCGCCGGTCGTCACGTAGCCCGTCGCGTGGTGGATCCACGGGGCGTCGTCGGACGTCTGTTCGGGGCGGGTGTGGATGCTGACCGTCCGGCGGCCGGTCTCGTCCGGCGCGTCGACGCTGACCTGGAGGCGTACTGCGTTGTTCTCGGGCAGCACGAGGGGTGCGTGGAGGGTGAGTTCCTCCAGTACGTCGCACCCGGCGCGGTCGGCGGCTTGCAGGGCGAGTTCGACGAGTCCCGTGCCGGGGACGAGGACGGTGTTCCACACGGTGTGGTCGGCCAGCCAGGGGTGGGTGCGGGTGGAGAGGCGGCCGGTGAGGATCAGGCCGTCGCTGCCGGCGAGGGGGATCGAGGCGTCGAGGAGGGGGTGTCCGGCGGGCTCGGCGCTGTGGGCGGGCGAGGTGGCGTCGAGCCAGTAGGGCTTGCGTTGGAAGGGGTAGGTGGGGAGGTCGAGGGGGTGGGCGGCCGGGCTGGTGGGCCAGGTGACGGGGGTGCCGTGGGTGTGGAGGTGGGCGGCGGAGGTGAGGAGGCGCTGCCAGCCGCCTTCGTCCCGGCGCAGGGTGCCCGTGCCGCTGCCGCCGGTGGCTTCCTCGATCGCGGGGACGAGGACCGGGTGGGGACTGCACTCGACGTAGGCGTTGTGGCCGTCGGCCGTCAGCAGTCGCAGGGTCGGTTCGAGGAGGACGGGCCGACGGAGGTTGGTGTACCAGTACGCCCCCGTGAGTTCCCTGGTGTCGAGGGTCGTGCCGGTGACGGTGGAGTAGAAGGAGACCGTGCTGGTGCGGGGCGTGATGCCGGTGAGCAGTTCCGCGAGGTCGTCCTGGAGCGCTTCGACGTGGTGGGTGTGGGAGGCGTAGTCGACGTCGATCCGGCGGGCGTGGACGCCCTCGGCTTCGCAGTGGGCGAGGAGTTCGTCGAGGGCGGTGGCGTCTCCGGCCACGACGGTGGTGTGCGGCCCGTTGAGGGCGGCGATGGACACACGGCCGGGCCACTCTTCGAGAAGCTCGGCCGTGTCTTCGCTGGACAACGGCAGGGAGATCATGCCGCCGTGTCCGGCGAGTTCGAGGATGGCGCGGCTGCGGAGGGCGGCGATCTTCGCGCCGTCCTCCAGGGTCAGTGCTCCGGCGACGACGGCTGCGGCGATCTCGCCCTGGGAGTGTCCGACGACGGCGGCGGGCTCGACTCCGAGGGAGCGCCACACGGCGGCCAGCGACACCATCACCGCGAACAGCGCAGGTTGGACCACGTCAACACGTGTCAGGGGCTCGCCGTTGCGGAGTTGCTCGGTCAGCGACCAGTCCACATGCGGGGCCAGCGCTGCTTCGCAGTCGGCGATGGACTGGGCGAACACCGCTGACGTGTCGAGGAGTTCGACGGCCATGCCGGTCCACTGTGAGCCCTGGCCGGGGAACACGAACACCGGCCGCCCCGCGTCTCCGTGCCCGGTGACGACCCCGGTCGCGTCGTCCGCTCCCGTTGCCAACGCCCGCAGCCCGCACAGCAGTTGCTCCCGTTCGGTACCGACGAGCACGGCCCGGTGTTCGAAGTCGGCGCGGCCGGTGGCGAGGGCGTGTGCCACCTGGGCCGGTGTCCACTCGGGGTGCTTGGAGACCGTGTCCCGCAGTTGCCCGGCCTGGGCGCGCAGGGCCTCGGCGGAGCGTGCGGAGACGGGCCAGGCGACCGTCGGGCGGCCGGGCTCGGCTTCGGGCGTCGCGTCGAGACGGGCTTCTTGCGGCGCCTGCTCCAGGATGACGTGGGCGTTGGTGCCGCTGATGCCGAAAGCCGACACGCCCGCGCGGCGGGGGCGTTCACCGGCCGACCACTCGTGCGGTTCGGTCAGCAGCTCCACCGTTCCCGAGGACCAGTCGACGTGGGTCGTGGGCTCGGTGACGTGCAGTGTCTTCGGCAGGATGCCGTGGCGCATCGCCAGCACCATCTTCATCACGCCCGCGACTCCGGCGGCGGCCTGGGTGTGGCCGATGTTGGACTTCAACGAGCCCAGCCGCAAAGGCCGTTCGGCGGACCGGTCCTGGCCGTAGGCGGCGATCAGGGCCTGGGCCTCGATCGGGTCGCCCAGCCTGGTGCCGGTGCCGTGCGCCTCGACCGCGTCCACCTCCGCCGGGGCCAGGCCGGCGTCGGCCAGCGCCGCCCGGATGACGCGCTGCTGGGAGGGGCCGTTCGGGGCGGTCAGGCCGTTGGACGCGCCGTCCTGGTTGAGCGCCGAGCCACGAACGACCGCCAGGACGGGGTGGCCGTTGCGCCGCGCGTCCGACAGCCGTTCCAGCAACAGGACGCCCGCGCCCTCGGCCAGGCCGAACCCGTCCGCGTCGTCCGAGAACGCCTTGCAGCGCGAGGTCGCCGACAACGCGCCCATCCGCCGGAAGCCGATGAAGATGTCGGGCGTCGGCATCACCA
>NZ_JAPEOZ010000003.1 GCF_026340655.1 Streptomyces sp. NBC_01275
GCAGCGCGTCATCCGGGCGGCGCTGGCCGACGCCGGCCTGGCCCCGGCGGAGGTGGACGCGGTCGAGGCGCACGGCACCGGCACCAGGCTGGGCGACCCGATCGAGGCCCAGGCCCTGATCGCCGCCTACGGCCAGGACCGGTCCGCCGAACGGCCTTTGCGGCTGGGCTCGTTGAAGTCCAACATCGGCCACACCCAGGCCGCCGCCGGAGTCGCGGGCGTGATGAAGATGGTGCTGGCGATGCGCCACGGCATCCTGCCGAAGACACTGCACGTCACCGAGCCCACGACCCACGTCGACTGGTCCTCGGGAACGGTGGAGCTGCTGACCGAACCGCACGAGTGGTCGGCCGGTGAACGCCCCCGCCGCGCGGGCGTGTCGGCTTTCGGCATCAGCGGCACCAACGCCCACGTCATCCTGGAGCAGGCGCCGCAAGAAGCCCGTCTCGACGCGACGCCCGAAGCCGAGCCCGGCCGCCCGACGGTCGCCTGGCCCGTCTCCGCACGCTCCGCCGAGGCCCTGCGCGCCCAGGCCGGGCAACTGCGGGACACGGTCTCCAAGCACCCCGAGTGGACACCGGCCCAGGTGGCACACGCCCTCGCCACCGGCCGCGCCGACTTCGAACACCGGGCCGTGCTCGTCGGTACCGAACGGGAGCAACTGCTGTGCGGGCTGCGGGCGTTGGCAACGGGAGCGGACGACGCGACCGGGGTCGTCACCGGGCACGGAGACGCGGGGCGGCCGGTGTTCGTGTTCCCCGGCCAGGGCTCACAGTGGACCGGCATGGCCGTCGAACTCCTCGACACGTCAGCGGTGTTCGCCCAGTCCATCGCCGACTGCGAAGCAGCGCTGGCCCCGCATGTGGACTGGTCGCTGACCGAGCAACTCCGCAACGGCTCACCCGGCCACGGGCGGCCTCGGCGAGTCAGGCGGCCTCGGCGGGCCGGGCCGCACCGTGGGATCCGGAGGGCACGGTGTTGATCACCGGTGGCACCGGCACCCTCGGCTCGCTCGTCGCCCGGCATCTCGTCGCCCAGCACGGCGTACGCCATCTTCAACTCCTCAGCCGACAGGGGGTGAACGCCCCCGGCGCCGACCGACTCCGCGCCGATCTCGAAGACCTCGGGGCCTCCGTCGCCGTAACCGCCTGTGATGTCTCCGACCCGGCGTCGCTCGCCGAGGCACTCGCCGGCATCCCCGGGGACCGCCCCCTCACCGCCGTCGTCCACACCGCCGGCGCCCTCGACGACGCCACCCTCGACACCCTCACCCCGCACCACATCAGCACCGTCATGCGGCCCAAGGCCGACGCGGCCTGGCACCTCCACCACCTCACCCGAGACCGCCGCCACCCCCTCAAGGCCTTCGTCCTCTTCTCTGCCGCGGGTGGGCTGCTCGGCACCGCCGGACAGGGCAACTACGCGGCGGCCAACGCCTACCTGGACGCCCTCGCCGCGCACCGCCGGGCACTGGGGCTGCCCGCGGTGTCGCTGGCCTGGGGGCTGTGGGAGGAGGCCAGCGGGCTGACCGGCGGGCTGACGCCCGCCGATCTGGCGCGGATGCGGCGGGCCGGGGTGCTGCCTCTGTCGACCGAGGACGGGCTGGCGCTCTTCGACCGGGCGCTCGGGCAGGAGCGCGCCCTGGTCGTGCCGGTCCGGCTGGACCTGCCCGCGCTGCGTGGGGAGGCCGGAAACCGGCCGCTGCTGCGGGAGTTGGCCCCCCGGGCGGAGCTGCCGCGGGCAGCGGCCGGAACCGCCGAGGCGCCCGCCGATGCCGGTGCCGGCACGGCGCGCCCGGGTCTCTCGCTCGCCGGACTGACCGCCGGTGAACGGGCCCATGTCCTGGAGGAGTTGGTGCGGACGAAGGTGGCGACGGTGCTGGGGCACGCCTCCGCCGACGCCGTCGAGCCCGAACGCGGTTTCCTCGACGCGGGCTTCGACTCGCTGCGCGCGGTGGAACTGCGCAACCTGCTCAACACGGCCACCGGACTGCGCCTTCCCGCGACGCTGGTCTTCGACCACCCCACCTCGACGGCTGTCGCCGCTCACCTGGACGAACTGCTGAGCGCCGCCGAGGACACGAAGAACGCTGAGAGCGCGGAGAGCGCGGAGAGCGCGGACGGCACTCAGGACAGCGAACAGCCCACCCATGCCGGCCTGGAGGCCGCGTCCGGTCTGGAGGCCGTGGACGCTCTGGAGACCGTGGACGCTCTGGAGGCCGGGCTCCTCGCCTCCGGGCTGCTGGCGGACGCCGTCGGCGGGGACTCGGCTGCGGACCGGGAGCGGGTGGCGACGCGGCTGCGCGGACTGCTCGACCGGCTGGCCCCGTCCGGCGCCCTCCGGGAGGAGTCCGCCGTGGTCGCAACGGACCGGCGGCAGGACGGGTTCGGCGGGTTCGAGAGCGAGTTCGACGACGTGTCCCTCGACGACATCCTCACCATCGTCGACGACGAACTGCGGAAGTCCTGACATGCCTCGACCGGCCGACGACGCGCACACCCCTGACGTACGGAAGAAGGCTGACGCAACCATGACGAGCGAGGCGAAGGTCGTCGACGTACTGAAGCGGCTGACCGCGGACCTGCGCAGGACCCGGCAGCGGCTGCGGGAGGCCGAGGCGGCGGCGCGTGAGCCGATCGCGATCGTCGGCATGGCCTGCCGCTACCCGGGCGGGGTCGCCTCCCCCGAGGAGTTGTGGCGGCTGGTCTCCGAGGGCCGGGACGTCATCGCGCCGCTGCCGGCCGACCGCGGCTGGGACGAGGACCTGTACGACCCGAATCCGGCCCGCACCGGGAAGGTCACCGTGCGCGAGGGCGGCTTCCTCGACGACCCGGCCGCCTTCGACCCCGGATTCTTCGGGATGAGCGCCCGGGAGGCCCTGGCGACCGACCCGCAGCAGCGGCTGCTCCTCGAGACGTCCTGGGAGGCGGTCGAGCGCGCGGGCATCGACCCGACGACGTTGCGCGGCAGCCGTACCGGGGTCTTCGCGGGGGTGATCCATCAGGAGTACGCGGGCCGGCTGCGCAACGCGCCGGGCGAGTTCGAGGGGTACCTCGGCAACGGCAGCACGGCGAGTGTCGCGTCGGGCCGGGTCGCGTACACGCTCGGCCTGGAGGGGCCGGCGGTCAGTCTGGACACGGCCTGTTCGTCCTCGCTGGTGGCGCTGCACGAGGCCGCGCTGGCGCTGCGGGCCGGTGAGTGCGAGCTGGCGCTGGCCGGCGGTGTGACGGTGATGGCCTCGCCGTTGGCGCTGGTGGAGTTCAGCCGGCAGCGCGGTCTCGCGCCGGACGGCAGGGTCAAGGCGTTCGCGGCCGGGGCCGACGGCACGGCGCTCGGCGAGGGCGTCGGGATGCTGCTGCTGGAGCGGCTGTCGGACGCCCGTCGCCATGGGCGGCGCGTGCTGGCCGTGGTCCGGGGCAGCGCCGTCAACCAGGACGGCGCCAGCAGTGGGCTGACCGCGCCGAGCGGTCCGGCGCAGCGCCGGGTGATCCGGCAGGCGCTGGACCGGGCGGGGCTGTCCGGGGCGGACGTGGACGCGGTGGAGGCGCACGGCACCGGCACCAGGCTGGGCGACCCGATCGAGGCCCAGGCCCTCATCGACGCCTACGGCCGCGACCGCCCGGCCGGACGCCCCCTGTGGCTGGGCTCGGTGAAGTCGAACATCGGGCACGCGCAGGCCGCCGCCGGGGTCGCCGGGGTCATCAAGATGGTGCAGGCCATGGCGCACGGGGTGCTGCCCCGCACTCTGCACGTGGACGCGCCGAACCCGCATGTGGACTGGCCGACGGGCGTGGTGGAGCTGCTGACCGAGCGGCGGGAGTGGCCGGTCGGCGACCGGCCCCGGCGTGCGGGGGTGTCGTCCTTCGGGGTCAGCGGGACCAACGCCCATGTGGTGCTGGAGCAGGGCGATCCCGCGCCCGGCGCTCAGCTCCGCTGCGGTGGCGTCGTCGTGCCCTGGGTCCTGTCCGGTCGTACGGAGGACGCGCTGCGCGCCCAGGCGCAGCGGCTGGCGGCGCATCTGGCGGACCGCCCTGAGGTGTCGGTCGACGCGGTGGGCGCCGCGCTGGCCCGCGGCAGGTCGGTGTTCGAGCATCGTGCGGTGGTGCTCGGCGCCGACCGCGCCGAGCTGCTCACCGGGTTGACGGCCCTGGCCACGGGATCCGACTCCCTCAGCTCGCCCAGCTCCCCTGACTCTCCCGGCCTGGCGTACGGCCGTGTCGCCGCCGACGCCCGGGCCGTCCTCGTGTTCACCGCCCGGGGCCTGGGTGCGGACCTCGGCTGGGCGGCACGGCTCGCCGAGACGTCTCCGGTGTTCGCCGAGCGGCTGGACCTCTGCGAGGAGGCGCTCCGCGCGTTCACCGACCGGCCGCTGCGCGACGTGCTGCGCCCGACCTCGGCGGCCGACCGGGACGCCGTCGGCGAACGGGCCGCGCGCTGGGCGGTGTTGGTGGCGCTCGGCGGGCTGTGGGAGGCGTTCGGGGTCCGCGCTGCGGCGGTCGTCGGCACGACGGACGGCGACGACGAGGGCGAGAGCGGGAACGGGAACGGGAACGGGAACAGGGACAGGGACGGGAACGCCATGGGCGATGTCGCGGTGCTCGCCGCGGCCTGCGTCGCGGGCGCGGCGACCTTGAAGGAGGCGGCCCGTGCGGTGACGGCGTACGACGGCGGGGCGTCGGCGCAGGCGGGTACCGCCCGGGTCCCGTTCCTGACGGCGTCCGCCGCCGATCCGGGTGAACTGGAGCGGGTCGTGGGCGAGTTGACGGACCGCGGCCACGGCCTCTTCGTGGAGGTGGGCGTCGCGGGGTCGATCGCCCCGCGGCTCACGGCCGGTGTGGCGGAGAGAGCGGTTCCGGTCGTCGCCTCCCCCGTCGGCGGCGGTCACGAGGACGAGGACGGGCATGCGCTGTGGGCCGCGCTGGCCCGACTGCATGTGAGCGACGCGACCGTGACCTGGGCGGCGGCCTTCCCCGCGCCGGGGCCGGAGGGTCCGCCGCCGGTCGACCTGCCGACGTACGCCTTCCGCCGTCGCCGGTACTGGCTCGACGACGGTCCCCGTACCGTCGACCCGACGGCCGCCGGACTCGCGCCCGCCGGTCATCCGCTGCTCGGCGCGTGTGTGGAACTCCCGGACGACGGCGGCCTGTTGTTCACCGGGCGGCTGTCGACGGCCACCCACCCGTGGCTGGCGGACCACACGGTCGCCGGACGGGTGCTGGTGCCGGGTACGGCGCTGGTGGAACTGGCTCGCTGGGCCGGTGCGCGCGTCGGCTGCGCGCGGATCGCCGAACTGGCCCTGCACACCCCGCTGGAGCTGCCCGCTCCGCGCGACGGCGACCGTACCGGGCGCGCGGTCCGGCTGCACGTCACCGCCCCGGACGCGGAGGGCCGGCGTCGCCTGACCCTCTCCGCGCGCCCCGGCCCGGACGACGACTGGACCCGGCACGCGACCGGAACCCTGACCGCGGCCGCCGACGACACCGTTCCCCCCGCGACCGCCGACCTCGTGACCTGGCCGCCACCCGGCGCGGAGCCCGTCCCCGTGCACGACTTCCACGACCGGGCCGCCCGCCACGGCATCGCGTACGGGCCCGCCTTCCAGGGGCCGCGGTCCGTCTGGCGGCGGGGCGAGGAGGTGTTCGCCGAGGTCGCCCTGCCCGAGGGCCTCCAGACGGAGGCCGGGCGGTACGGCGTCCACCCCGCGTTGCTGGACGCCGCACTGCAGTCGTGGTCGGCGGCGCACCCGCGCGCCCTGGAAGAGCGCCGGGTGCCCCACGCCTGGCACGGGGTGACGGCGGCCGCCGCCGGCGCGGGCGCTCTGCGGGTGCGGATCGCACCGGCCGAGGGGTACGGCGAGGACGCCGGGAACGCGGTGACCGTGCAGGTCGCCGACGCGACGGGCCTACCGGTCCTGTCCGTGACGGCCCTCCTCTCCCGCCCCCTGCCGCGCCCCGAGCAGACCGGATCGCTGCTGCGGCCCGGATGGGCGCCGCTGCCGAGCCGGCCGGGCGACCCGGGCGAGGTCGTTCAGTCCGTCGTGGCGCTCGGCGTCGAAGGCGACCTGCCGACGGTCGTCGACCGCTGGTACGCCGATCTCGACGCGCTGACCGCCGCGCTCGCCGCGGGTGCGCCCACGCCGGACGTGGTCCTGCTCCCGGTCTCCACGCTGACGGCGCCGCCCGGCGCGGACGTCCCGGACGCCGTGCACGCGGCGACCGCCGGACTCCTCGCCGTACTGCGAACCTGGCTGACGGAGCCGGGGCTGAGGGCGGGCAGGCTCGTGACGGTCTCGCGGAAGACGTACGACACGGGTGCGGGGGCCGCCCTCGTCGACGCCGCCGTGCGCGGACTGATGCGCAGCGCGCGTACCGAACACCCCCGGCGCTTCGGGCTGTTGACGGTGGCGGGCGACCCTGAGGCCTTTGGGCCGGAACTGCTGGCGGCCGCGCTGGACGCCGTACGGGACGAGCCTGAAGTCGCGATCAGGGGGCGGGGCGTGGGTGCCGCGGCTGTCCCCGGCCGAGTCCACGGACGACGCTCCCGCCGTCGACCCGAACGGCACCGTACTGATCACCG
>NZ_JAPEOZ010000004.1 GCF_026340655.1 Streptomyces sp. NBC_01275
CTGGCTCGACCCCACCCCCGCGACCGACCTGACCAGCACCGGCCTGACCCCGACCGACCATCCTCTCCTCACCGCCGCCACCACCCTCCCCGACCTCTCCGACCTGCACACCGGCCGGCTCACCCCCCACACCCACACCTGGCTCGCCGACCACGCCGTCCACGGCACCCCGCTGGCGCCCGGCACCGCCCTCCTGGACCTGGTCCTCCACGCCGCCGCGCACACGGACGCCCCCTACGTCGAGGAGCTCGCGCTCCACGCTCCCCTGCCCCTCCACCCCACCGAGTCCCAGACTCTCCAGCTCACCACCACCGCGCCCGACCCCCTCACCGGACACCGGGCCCTCGCCCTTTACACCACCGCCGACCACCGCGCCTTCACCCATCACGCCACCGCGACTCTCACCCCCCGTCCGGTCCCGGCACCGGACGTCCGTCCCTGGTCGGACGCCGAGCAGCGGGCGCTCGCTCCGGTCGAGGGGCTGTACGAGCGGCTGGCCGAGGTCGGGTTCGGGTACGGTCCCGCGTTCCGCGGTCTGCGGTCCCGGGGGCGGATCGGCGCGGACGTGCTCGCGGAGGTGGGGCTGCCGGAGGAACTGCGTACGGACGTCGGCCGGTTCGGAATTCATCCCGCGCTGCTGGACGCCGCCCTGCACGCCTGTCTGCTGGACGGCGCGGACGGCGTACGGCTGCCGTTCGTGTGGAGCGGGGTCACCCTGCACGCGACGGGCGCCGACGTCCTGCGCGTACGTCTCTCGCCGGTCGGGACCGACTCGCTGTCCTTGACCGCCTTCGACGAGGCCGGGCATCCGGTGGTGTCAGTCGCGTCGGTGACGCTGCGGGCGGTCACGCCGGAGCAGTTCCGGGCCGCCGTACGGGCGCGGCGGCAGGACCCGTTGTACGAGGTGCGGTGGGCGCCGCCGCCGGAGGGCGGCACGGCTGGGTCGGGCGGTGCGGGGACGGCCGTCCTCGTCGGTCCCGTGCCGGCGGGGTTGTCGGCGGGGCTGCCGACGCCGTCGTACCCGGATCTCGGGGCACTGCTCACCGACGGCAAGGCGGTGCCGACGGCGGTGGTGGTGGGCTGTGCGGGTGATCCGGACGAAGCCTCCGTGGAGGCGGCCGTGCACACGGTGCTGGGCCGGGCGCTGGAGTCGCTGCGGGAGTGGCTGGCGGACGAGCGGCTCTCGGGTTCGCGGCTGGTGCTGCTCACCCGAGGGGCGGTCGCCGTCCGGGAGGGTGAGGGCGTCTCCGACCTGGCTGCTGCGGCCGTATGGGGGCTGGTGCGTTCGGCGCAGTCGGAGCATCCGGGCCGTCTGGTGATCGCCGACGTGGACGAGGATCCGGAGTCGTACCGGGCGCTGACGGCGTTCCTGGAGCACCGGGGCGCGGCGGAGCCGCAGCTCGCGGTGCGTGCGGGCGAGGTGTTCGCGGCGCGACTGGGCGAGGTCGAACTGGTCGAACATGTCGCGTCGGCGTCCACGGATCCCGAGGCTGGGGCCGGTGTGTTCGACGGTGACGGAACGGTGTTGATCACCGGCGGCACCGGCACCCTCGGCTCGCTCCTCGCCCGCCACCTCGTCACCGACCACGGCGTACGCCACCTCCACCTCCTCAGCCGACAGGGGCCCCACGCCCCCGGCGCCCACCGCCTCCGCACCGCCCTCGAAGACCTCGGCGCCACCATCGCCGTTACCGCCTGCGACGTCTCCGATCCCACATCGCTCACCCAGGCACTCGCCCGCATCCCCCACGACCACCCCCTCACCGCCGTCGTCCACACCGCCGGCGCCCTCGACGACGCCACCCTCGACGCCCTCACTCCCTCCCGCGTCGCCACCGTCCTGCGGCCCAAGGCCGACGCGGCCTGGCACCTCCACCACCTCACCCGAAACCACCGCCACCCCCTCAAAGCCTTCGTCCTCTTCTCCTCGGCGGCCGGTGTACTGGGCCAGGCGGGACAGGCGAGTTACTCGGCCGCCAACGCCTTCCTCGACGCGCTCGCCGTGCAGCGGCGGGCCGAGGGGCTGCCGGCCCTCTCGCTCGCGTGGGGCCTGTGGGCGGACGCCAGCGGTATGACGGGGCATCTCGGGGAGGCCGACCTGCGCCGTCTCCGTCGTACCGGACTCTCCGGGATGGCGTCCGAGGAGGGTCTCGCCCTGTTCGACGCGGCCTTGCGCACCTCCGCCGCGCAACCCGACCGTGCGGTCCTGGTTCCCGCGCGCCTGGATCTGACGGCGGCGCGGGCCGGGGGCGAAGTGCCCGCGCTGCTGAGCGGTCTGGTGCGGCCCGCCGTACGGCGGGCGGCGACCGGGGCCGGGACGGACGCCGACGGAGGGAAGGGTACGGCGGCCCTGCGCGACCGGCTCGCGGGGCTGGCGCCCGACGACCGGGGCCGGGCCCTGCTCGACCTGGTACGTCGTCATACGGCGGTCGTCCTGGGCCATGCGGAGCCCCGGCGCGTGGATCCCGAGCGGGGCTTCCTGGACGTGGGCCTGGACTCGCTCACCGCGCTCGAACTGCGCAACCGGCTGGGCGCCGAGGCCGGGCTGGTCCTGCCCGCCACGCTGGTCTTCAACCACCCCACACCGGCGGCCGTGGCCCGTTTCCTGGACGGCCGGCTCTTTCCGGAGCAGGAACCAGCAGAAGCGGCTTCCCTGCCGTCCTACGACGTGGAGGGGACGTACGCCGACGCCGCCGACGGCATCGCGGTCGACCCCGTCGACCCCGTCGACCCCATCGACCCCATCGAATCCATCGACTCGATGGACCTGGACGACCTGATCCGGGCCGCGCTCCGCGACACGTAGCCCGCCCACGCACCACCCCACACACCCTCCTCAGTCTCCCTACCCCATCGTTCCCGGACGTGCCGTAGTCCCAGAGCCTCGGAGATTTCGTTGACCGCGTCGAATGAAGAAGTCGTCAAGGCGCTGCGGGCCTCGCTCAAGGAAGCCGAGTCCCTGCGACAGCAGAACCGTGTGCTGGCCGACGCGGCCCACGAGCCGATCGCGATCGTCGGCATGGCCTGCCGCTACCCGGGCGACGTCGCCTCCCCCGAGGACTTGTGGCGGCTGGTGGCGGAGGGCGTCGACGCGATCTCCGCGTTCCCGCAGGACCGCGGTTGGGACGTGCCCGGCCTGTACGACCCGGACCCCGAGAGCGTCGGCCGGACCTACACCCGCTCCGGCGGGTTCCTGAACGACGCCGCGCTCTTCGATCC
>NZ_JAPEOZ010000005.1 GCF_026340655.1 Streptomyces sp. NBC_01275
GGGCGGTGCTGCACACGGCGGCCCACATCGAGCTGGCGCCGTTCGGCGGGACGACCCTGGCGAGCGTCGACGCCACTCTGGCGGCCAAGCTCGACGGCGCCGAGCACCTCGCGGAGCTGCTGGACGCCGAGGATCTGGACGCGTTCGTGCTGTTCTCCTCGATCGCCGGGTTCTGGGGCAGCGGCGACCACGCGGCGTACGCGGCGGCCAACGCCGCGCTGGACGCGCTGGCCGAGCGCGGCCGGGCCCGGGGCCTGCCCATGACCTCGGTGGCCTGGGGCGTGTGGGAGGACGCCGTCCACACCTGGCGGAATCTGGGGGACTCGGATGCGGATGTCGAGGCGCGGCGCGAGCGGGTGCGCGGGCAGGGGCTCCCGCTGATGCCGGCCGAGTCGGCGCTCGCCGCTCTGCAGCAGGCGCTCGACCACGACGACACGTTCGTGGCCGTCTCGGACATCGACTGGGAACGGTTCGTCCCGCTGTTCACCGCTGTACGGCCCAGCCGTCTGCTGTCCGAACTGCCGCCCACCCGTGTGGTGTCGGAGCGTGCGGCGGCGCGTGGATCGGCCGGACCGGGCCCCGGATCGCCGTCCGACAGCTCGCCGTCCGGCGGGTCGTCCTCGGGGGACGAGCTGCGGGAGCGGTTGGCGGGGCTGCCGCAGGCGGACGGCGACCGGGTTCTGCTCGACCTCGTCAGCGTGCACGCGGCTGCCGTGCTCGGGCGAGGTGCGAGCGAGGGAATACGCCCCGACCAGGTCTTCAAGGACCTGGGCTTCGAGTCCCTGACCGCCGTGGAGCTGCGCAACCGGCTGACCGCGGCCACCGGACTGCGCCTGCCCGCCACCCTCGTGTTCGACTACCCGACCCCGCTCGCCCTCGTCGGGCGGTTGCGTGAACTGGTGCTGCCCGCACCGGAGGAGACGACCGAAGCGGCGGCCAAGGCGGCACTCGTCCAGGGCGGCGGCCGGGCAGCGTCGACGACCGGCGAGGACGCCATCGCGATCGTGGGCATGGGATGCCGGTTCCCCGGGGGCGTGAACTCCCCGGAGGCCCTCTGGCAGGTGATCGCGC
>NZ_JAPEOZ010000006.1 GCF_026340655.1 Streptomyces sp. NBC_01275
CCGGGGCTGGCCGCAGACCGGGGCCGCCTTCGGCCTGGACGACTCCGAACCGCTGCAAGGCGGCTTCCTGCGGGACGTCAGCGAGTTCGACGCGGACTTCTTCGGGATCAGCCCGCGCGAGGCCCTGGCCATGGACCCGCAGCAGCGGCTGCTCCTCGAGACCTCCTGGGAGGCATGCGAGCGGGCGGGCATCGACCCGACGACGCTGCGCGGCAGCCGTACCGGGGTCTTCGTCGGCGCGATGTCCCACGCCTACGGCCCACGGTCGAGCAACGCGCCCCAGGCCGTGCAGGACTACGTCATCACCGGCAGCGTCACCAGCGTGATCTCCGGCCGGCTGGCGTACGCGTACGGTCTCGAAGGCCCGGCGATCACGGTCGACACGGCGTGCTCGTCCTCTCTGGTGGCCCTGCATCTGGCCGTCCAGTCGCTGCGGCGCGGGGAGAGCGAACTGGCGCTGGCGGGCGGTGTGGTGGTGATGCCGACGCCCGACATCTTCATCGGCTTCCGGCGGATGGGCGCGTTGTCGGCGACCTCGCGCTGCAAGGCGTTCTCGGACGACGCGGACGGGTTCGGCCTGGCCGAGGGCGCGGGCGTCCTGTTGCTGGAACGGCTGTCGGACGCGCGGCGCAACGGCCACCCCGTCCTGGCGGTCGTTCGTGGCTCGGCGCTCAACCAGGACGGCGCGTCCAACGGCCTGACCGCCCCGAACGGCCCCTCCCA
>NZ_JAPEOZ010000007.1 GCF_026340655.1 Streptomyces sp. NBC_01275
GGTCGTACGGAGGACGCGCTGCGCGCCCAGGCGCAGCGGCTGGCGGCGCATCTGGCGGACCGCCCTGAGGTGTCGGTCGACGCGGTGGGCGCCGCGCTGGCCCGCGGCAGGTCGGTGTTCGAGCATCGTGCGGTGGTGCTCGGCGCCGACCGCGCCGAGCTGCTCACCGGGTTGACGGCCCTGGCCACGGGATCCGACTCCCTCAGCTCGCCCAGCTCCCCTGACTCTCCCGGCCTGGCGTACGGCCGTGTCGCCGCCGACGCCCGGGCCGTCCTCGTGTTCACCGCCCGGGGCCTGGGTGCGGACCTCGGCTGGGCGGCACGGCTCGCCGAGACGTCTCCGGTGTTCGCCGAGCGGCTGGACCTCTGCGAGGAGGCGCTCCGCGCGTTCACCGACCGGCCGCTGCGCGACGTGCTGCGCCCGACCTCGGCGGCCGACCGGGACGCCGTCGGCGAACGGGCCGCGCGCTGGGCGGTGTTGGTGGCGCTCGGCGGGCTGTGGGAGGCGTTCGGGGTCCGCGCTGCGGCGGTCGTCGGCACGACGGACGGCGACGACGAGGGCGAGAGCGGGAACGGGAACGGGAACGGGAACAGGGACAGGGACGGGAACGCCATGGGCGATGTCGCGGTGCTCGCCGCGGCCTGCG
>NZ_JAPEOZ010000008.1 GCF_026340655.1 Streptomyces sp. NBC_01275
CGCACGCGGTGGCCGTCCGCCCGCAACCGCACGAGCAACTCCGCCACCGCGTCCCGGTCCGACACGTCACAGGCGGCCACCGTCACGGTGACGCCCAGCGCGGTCAGTTCGGACGACAGCCCGGCGGCACTCGGCGCGCCCGGTCCCGAACGGCTCACCAGGACCAGGTGTTCGGCACCCGTCTCCGCCAACTTCCGTGCCAGGCGCGGCGCGAGACTGCCGGTGCCGCCCGTGACGAGGACCGTTCCCCGGGGCCGCCACCGGCGCACCGGCGCCGCGTTCCCGACGGCCGCGCTCACCATCCGGCGCGCGACCGCACCGCCCGGCCGTACGGCGACCTGATCCTCACCCGAGCCCGGCTCACCGGCGAGCAGTTGGAGCACCGACGTGAGCGAGCGCTCGTCGTACTCCTCAGGCAGATCCACCAACCCGCCCCAGACATACGGAAGTTCCAGGGCGGCGACGCGACCGAGACCCCAGATCTGCGCCTGCGTCGGATCGGCCGGAGCATCCGCCGGACCCGTGGACACGGCACCCTGGGTCG
>NZ_JAPEOZ010000009.1 GCF_026340655.1 Streptomyces sp. NBC_01275
AACGGAGCCCGCAGACCGAGGTCGTGCAGCGCCTGGGTCAACGTCAGAGTGAGCGCGACACCGGTGGTCAGGACCCGGCGCCCCGCGCCCCGCCGGGCGTCCCGCGCCAGGAAGGACAGCACCCCGGCGGGTCCCGCCTCGGAACCCTCCGCGGCCAGGGCACGCAGCCGCTCCGTCAACGCGGCCCGGTCCGTGTCGGCCGCCGAAAGCTCCACTACGACGGCCCGCGCGCCGCACTCCGCGAGCGTCCGCGTCACCGCCGTGGCCCACGGGTCCTCGGCATGTCCTTCGTGTCTTTCGGGGACCACGATCCACCAGGTACCGGCCGGACGTTCCGCCCCGCTCCCGGCCACCGGCCGCCACGCCACGCCGTACCGCCATCCGTCCACGCCGGACCCGCCCCGGCGTTCGTCGACCGGCGTGTCGTCCGCACCCAGGTCCTCGATCCACAGGTGCCGGTGCTGGAAGGGGTACGTCGGCAGGTCGGTGAGGCGGTGCGGGCCGGCGGTCGTGAGGGGGGTCCAGTCGACGGGGGC